>NZ_BAAHYR010000002.1:0-17298 GCF_054657455.1 Thermostilla marina
GCTTCCGGCTCTCCATAGAGGTCCCGAAGCGCGGAGAGATCGAACCCCATAGTGGCCAGGAAGGAGTGGTCCGGGGTCGTGGGCCCCTTGAAGTAGCGCCAGCAGAGGATAGTCTGCGCAAAGCGCTGCCTGAGGCCCTCGCGCTCCAGGCCGGCTTTGAGTTGGGCCTCGACCTGGCGGCGGAGTTGTTCGAGGATGGCAGGCGAAATGGTCTCGGAGAAGACCAGGTGGACGGGCACGTCGGCAATGACCATCTCTTGTTCGGTGCCGCGCGGGCCGCGCCCGCCTTCGCCACCCTCGCCGCGGCCTTCTCGCTCGCCGGCGATGACTTCTTCCTCTTCCTGCTCGAGAGGCTCATCCACGACGCCGGGCGTGTCGTTGGTGATCGCCGGTTCGAGCCGGGTGATGTCCACGAAATCGACGAGCTTGTAGATTTCCTTGCCTGTCTCCCTGCACTTACGAGTGCCGCGACCCTTCATCTGGACGTAGAGCACCTTGGACTTGGTGGGCCGGGCCATCAGCAAGACCTCGACATCAGGCGCGTCGATGCCCGTGTCGAGCATGCCCACGCCAACAAGAACGATGGGCCGGGGGGCCATATTGGGGTCCTTGTGGGCCTGATCGATGATCGCCTTCCGTTCGGCTGGCCCAGTGACGCGCTGGAACTCCTCGATCAGGTCCCGCGCGCCGGGCATCTCGTTGTGCACGGCGACGATGAAACGTTCAGCAGCCGCGTCGTTCTTGGGCAGGTTGTTCAGTTCGTTGTATTTCTCGATCAGCGCATAACGAAGGTTCTTCGCGTGGGCTATGGAGGCCGCGAAGACGATGGTCTTGACTGGCTGGCGAGTGCCGAGAATCTCAAAATACTTCTCGGCGATGAGTTCGTTGCGCTGCGGAACATCCACGGCGCGGCCCAACTGCTCCGGCTCGTAGTCGAAGCCCATGTCGTGAACGCCTTCTATGTCCACATTGGTGTGAAACTTGAAGTGAATGCATTGCGCAAGGCGCTCCCATTCGGGCACCTCGGCGTTCGTTTCGGCTTGCCGTATCGTGTAGCGGTAGATCGGTCCGCGGTACTGCCCAAGGTCGGTGAAGAAACGATCTGTGTTGACCGTTTCCTTGTCGGCCGGGGTAGCCGTCAGGCCAAGAAGGATCGCCCCGCCTTGGGCAAAATGGTCCAGCACACCGTACCAGTCGCCGAAGTACGAGCGGTGGCATTCATCCAGGATCACTATGCTGAAATGGTCTTGGGGATAGGACTTGTACTTTTCGCGCACTGCCAGATGCTGCACGGTGGTCACGAGTACGTCGCGGTGTCGGTCCTCGGGGCCACCCGTGGCCCGGCCGATGTCAAAGTTGTCGCCGAGATGGGTCTTGAACTTTTTGACGGTTTGCATCGCCAAGGCGTCCCGGTCGACGAGAAACAGCGCCCGGCGAATCAACCCAACCGACCAAAGCTTGGCAATAACCCCGGCGGCGGTAATGGTCTTCCCCGTCCCGGTGGCCATCTGGAGGTACATTCGGCGTCGGCCAGCCTGAACAGCCCCCAATACCTGGGAGACAGCAACGCGCTGATAGTCCCGAAGCGTACCGTTCAACTCAGTCGCTTGAGGGCGGAAAAACTCGCCGAACTCGGCTGGCGTCGGAAAGGCGGTTATTTTTTCTGGGAGGGTGTTGGCCTTGAGGTTTTGTCGCAGAAAGACCTGGCCGTCGCTGGCGAACAAGAGCGGCACGTCGTGGCCGGTGTTCTTCCAGTAGGTCCGGGCATAGCCTTTCGCCTGGTCCAGGGCGGCCCAAAGGTCTTTACCCGGCTTCTTCGCTTCGAGGATGGCAACCACTCTCCCATCCTGAAGGAAAACCCGATCGGCTTCTTCGCCGTCCAGGTGCTCGCGCCAACGCTTCCGCGTGACGTCGAAATCAGTCACGTCCCATCCGCGCTCCCCAAGGTGCTTCTCGATCAGCAGTTCGGCTTCGTCTTCGTTGATCGGTCGCATGGGCGCATCCTCATCGCACGCTGGGCAGATGGCGATCAAGCAAACCCACACCTTCATCCCCCAGCTCGCGGGCCGCTTCCTCCAGCCGTTGAACTGCCAGGGGCGATGGCTTGGCCCGGCCGTTCTCCCAGCGGTTGAGCGTTGCGAAGCTCACACCAAGCTTGGCCGCAAACTTCTCCTGCGTAAGCCCTAGCTTCCTACGCAGCTTGCGGACAAGCAAGGACATCTGTTTCTTCGTGCTCACGAGGCTCTCCCCACCAATTCCCCGGACAACCCGTAAAGGGGGCTCTCATACTCTATAGCGTATGACCGGCCGCAGCGCTGTCAAGTGGGAAGGTAAAGCAGGCCACACCCGGTTGGCCCGAATAAGGTTTCCGGACTCCGGCCGCAGCGCTGTCAAGTGGGAAGGTAAAGCAGGGGACCCACGACTGGGGAATGAAAAGCCGGACCACGGGGGCCGGTTATCGAGGGGCATTCGTTGACGCGGCAAGTCTGCGAAGCTCCGCCGCCTGGCGTTCCAGACGCTCGGCCAGACGGGTCAGCTCTTCGGCAGTCGCCGGTCCCAGGCAGGACAGGCCAAACGGCAGCGTCGCGCCCCGTGCGTCAACCGGACTTTTGTAGTGTACATCCACAAGGTCACAGCCCCCAAAGCCCGCCCCGGGGCGAAACACGATCACCGTTCCAACGATATTCTCGCAACGCGGGTCATGGGGATTCTGATGGATGATGACGCGGTCCCCTGGTTGTAGCCGGAAACTTGATCGACTCTTTCCCATTTCCAATTCCTTTTCTGACGGTCCTTTGCCGGTGGTCCGAGCGTAGATCCCCGGGCGGCGTGGTCAGCGAGCGAGACCTCGGACGCGTCCCCGGACTCGGCCGAGCGGAGTTCGCGCCACATTGCCCGCTGTTTGCGCCAGTCGAGAATCGCTGCGATGGATCGCACATCGCGCTCGGTGATTGGGTCGCGGCCCTGGGTGACGGGCGGCAGAAAGAGCAGCTCTTCCTGGATGTCGGGGGCAAGATGGAGAAGCTGCATTACCTGGGTAATCCGCGGCTGGGTGACATGGGCGAGCCGGGCAAGCTCGGTCGTGTTCCGCACCACGCCTTCCCGTAGCAGGCGATCGAACTGGATCGCCAGGGCCATCACCCGAGACACACGCGGCACGCGGCCGAGCGGCAGCAGTGGCTCCAATGCCGGTTTGTCCGCCAGCCGTTTCCGGCCCCGGGCACTGCGGGTGAAGACGACCTGCTTGGTCACTGTGATCATGCCGCACCTGCCGGTTGCTTGCGGGCCAAGGCCTTGATGGCCGTCGGATGGAACGATACCGCCACCGTGCTTTGGGCCGCGTCGAACTCGACGCGGGCCACCAGCAAGGCCACCAGTTGTGCCTGTTCCCGCGGGCTCAAAGCGTTCCAGGCGCCGTCGAAGTCGGCCAGGGCGGTGTCGATGTCGGCGGCGGTCAGTCGGTCTTGCTCGTGCTTTTGGAGCTGATGCTGGACCTCCCGCAGCCGTGTCTCACACTGGGCAATGCGGTCGTGGAGTTCCGCCATTTGGTCGGGAGCCGGCGCTGCTGCGTTCCGGGCCAGCCGGCGGAGCTCCGCGTGGTGCCGGCCCAGTTCGCGCCGTAGCCCGCGTTCTTCTGTGAGGAGTGCAGCCCGCTCGGCCTCGAACTGCTCCCGGGCTTGCCGGAGCACTTCGGCCCGCAAAGTGCGGTCGCAGCCAATGGCCCGAATCTCGTCGATCACGACCCGCTCGATTTCGCCGGCGGGCAACGAGGGAGAAGGGCACGCCTTGCGCCCGTTCTGGATGGCCCGGGTGCAGGTGTAATAGCGGTAACGCCGCTGCCTTTTGCAGGTGAACGTGTGGGTCATGGCCCGGCCGCAGGCCTTGCAGTACAGCAAGCCCCGAAGCAGGGCCCCGTATTTGTTCCGCACTGCCACGCCGCCCGAGCGGCCGTTGTGCCGCAGCGTGGCCTGGACCTGCTGGAACAGCTCGGCGTCGACGATCGGCTCGTGTTCGCCTTCGTGCAGTTCCGTCTTGTACTTGATCTTGCCGACGTACAGCGGGTTGGTCAGCAGGGCGTACAAAGAACCCTTGTCGAACGGCCGGCCACCTTTCAGCTCACCCCGACGGGTCTTCCACACCTTGTTGTGCCACCCGCGGCGAGCAAGCTCCTCCACTACCGGTAGCAAAGACCCCAGCGACAAGTAGAGCCGAAGGATTTCCCGGACTCGGGTCGCTTCCTGGGCGTTGACCACCAGGCGCGGACGGCCACCCGAGCGGTCGACGTCGTAGCCGAGGATCGGCGTGCCGCCGGTCCATTTGCCCTTGCGGCGGGTGGCGGCGATCTTGTCGCGGATTCGCTCGCCGATGATCTCCCGCTCGAACTGGGCGAACGACAAAAGCACGTTGAGCACCAGCCGGCCCATCGACGTGGCCGTGTTGAACTGCTGGGTAACGGAAACGAACGACACGCCCTTCCGCTCGAAGATCTCCATGAGCCGGGCGAAATCCAAGAGGCTCCGGCTCAGCCGGTCCACCTTGTAGACGACCACGCAATCGACTTTGCCTGCCTCAATGTCGGCTAAGAGGTGCCGCAGGGCCGGTCGGTCCAGATTGCCGCCGGTAAAACCGCCGTCATCGTAGCGGTCGGCAAGGAAGGTCCAGCCTTCCCCGGCTTGGCTGCGGATGAACGCCTCGGCCGCCTCCCGCTGGGCATCCAGGGAGTTGAACTCCTGGTCGAGGCCCTCGTCGGTGGACTTGCGGGTGTAGATGGCGCAGCGAATGCAGGTCGCTGCCGGCTGGGTCGAGTGTTTTCTGCGGCTCACCTCTTGCCCTCCAGACGAAAGAAGCGATATCCATTGATGTGGCTCCCGGTGATCGCCTTGGCCACCGCCGAGAGCGACGGGTAGCGCCGGCCCTCGAACTCGAAGCCGTCGGCCAGTACCAGGACCTGAAGCACACGACCCTTGTACCGACGCACGATCGCGGTGCCGGGCGGCGGCAGCCGGTGATCGAGTTTTGGCTGGCTGGCCGTCACCACCTCGCCCACTTGGGGCAAGCGGCGGGCCTTGGGCGCCATGACCCGAAGCTGGGTGCCCTTGGCCAATTCCTCCGCCCGGCGACGAGCGCGGTCGCTCAGGTCGCCTTCGACAAGAGCTTGGAGCTTCCAGGCGATCTTACGGACCAGATACGCGCGATTCCAAGAGCGGGTCGGCTCGCCGAACAATTCCGCGTACCGCCGGGCAAGCTCGCCGGTGGTCATCCGGCAAAGCGCGGCAAGTTCTTTCTCTACGTCGGGCATGATAGACCGTCTCCGAAGTTTCAAGCGCAACGGCCCGGTGCAGCGATTGGCAACCGAGCAGCCCTACCGGGGCTCAAGGCACAGTGAGCCTCGGATTTTCCGAAAGCTCAAGGCCCTGGGGGAAGAGTTTGGGCGGCTTTTCCGGCCCGCGGCGAACCGCCAGATGAGCGGTGTGGCACCGCGATGGCGTTATGATCGGCGCCCGGGCGCGAGTTCCGCAGATAGCGGGCCACGCCCCGGGCCAAGATGGCGGCCACTTGCGCAAGCCGCTCCTTCGGCGTCAGTTTCCGTGGCAATCGATCCGGCATTGCGACAGGCTCCATGATGAGGTCACCTGCCGTTTATATATGCCGTTTGCGCCGCAAGTGTCGCGATTTTGCGAGGTTCTTGCTTCCCGCCCGCTCAAGAAGAGACACGCGCGCGATGTCTCTAGACCATAAACGCCCGGTTGACTTTTCCCAACCACCGGCGGTTTAGAATGGGCGCGACCTGACGATTTAGGATGGATTCTAAATCCCCGGTTGGCGGCAGGGGAGAGACACCGAGACTTGCGGAGCAGGTGCTCGCACCCGAGCCGCGCCCAGCCGTCCAAAGAGCGCCGCGGCCTTGCTGGCAGAGACAGACCGAGACGCACGGCCAGTTGCAACCTATTGCGAAAAAAGGCCTTACGTCGCGTCGGAGAAACGCCGCTCCCTGACGGTCCCGGCTCGGGAAGCATCTAAACCCCGGGTAGCAGGCTTTGCGGCGCGTGTGGAAAGGTACAGTGGACCAAACGGTCTTCGGAATTCGACGAGAACCAAGGAGAGACATCGCGCCCCCGAAAATTGCGCTACGGCCCCCAAGCCAGGTTCTGTCCACAGAGCGAGGCAGATTCGAAATGGCGGCCGAAATCCACCGTCCCACCGTCAATCAAAATGATGGCTACAATCCGGTCTGATAGATGGAGGAAAACTGTCACTCGCCCTCTCCCCCGGAAAAGGGCGGCGAGCGTCAGCGAGCCGGGTCGAGCCGGGTGAGGGTTCATCTCCCGCGGCGCCGCGAAAGAAACGCGACCCATCCTGTTCCCCTTCACCGGATATCCCCGGGCCCCCCTGAAACAAGACATCCACGCGAACCAATGCACCTATTCCAAATGGTATAGGCGGCTGCCCCTTCGTCTCTGCTCGTACCTCGGCGGCGAGGTACGACGCGGCTGTGAATCAGTGAATCGAGAAGGTTTGGCGTCAGGTGACACTACTGGACGAGCCAGCGGTCGGTCCTTTTTCTTCCCAGCAGAGTACCCAATTCGTTGGTCGTTCTCGATCAACGCGAATATGAAGTGAGTCTCCAATGCGCAGCGGCAGCCAAGCGTTGAACGGAATGTGCCGTGAGGATTGAACAACAGTGCCGCGCGCGGCGTAACGCACTACCACGGCGAATTGTGGCCCGATGGGAAATGCACGCTTCCTGACGACGGTGGCAACCTGATCCTCGCCGTTGTCGTAAACAGTTGCCCGTCTTCGTCGGACTAGAGAGAACCCCAATTCGATTGGCACGTCGCAGAATACCAGAAAAACCGCGAGAACGTACAGTGCGCGTTCTCCCAGCGCTACGGCCAATGCACAGGCAAGCCCTCCCATTAGAAGAAGGGTTACGCGCACTCGAAGCCGCAGACTGGCGGTGAACGGGAAAAGCGCGAGTTCTGAAGCGCGCGCGGCCTGTTGACGAGGGCGACTACCATTACTCAAAGTGCCAACCTCCTTACAGCAAGCGCGACGCTCAACACGTTTAGCGCACAGCCGTGAGCAACTGCGGAGATTAGAAAAGTGATTTGAGCCACTTGCCCAATTTCTCTCCTAGTTCGCGGGCACAGTTAGCTGCCGCACCGGGGAGATAGAGACCTCCAGCCGAGGGACCGAGGTACTGACGCGGATCATACCACGGATGGCAGCACGGGCACTCCTCATTGGTACATTTTGCCATGAATGTGTACGTGCGCTGGAGCTTGGCCCCGCCAGGGATTCCGGGAATACCCGCCCCACCGCCAACGCCGACACCACCCTGGATCACTATGTCGTGGGCACCGGGCGTAACTTCAATGCCACCCTCACCAACAATCGCCTCGCCACCGAAAAGGTGTGCCTCGAAGAATATCCCACTCATGTCTTTGACGCAGGAGTGCTTCGTTAAGGTGGCCTCGCCGAACACTTGCCCCGAGAGGCCAGCGAAAGTGGAGATAACACCTGGGATGAAACTCTCCTGCCCTTTGATCTTTGCTGCCGACACGACCGTTGCTGCCACCGCCAGATTCCCGCAATCATCCCAGCAGACCTTCAGCGCGCCCATCGGATGCGCTATGAAGCCCCCCACGTCAAGGGACGCTCCCATGCACCAAGCGTACATCCCAGAGGGATCGACGTAAATGACCGGATTATTGAAGACGTAGCGGTACAAGTTGGGATCGCTATACACCGGGTCCTCGCTCAGCCACCTTCCGACGGCCGGGTCGTACCAGCGGTGGAGGTTGTTTTGGAGGCCCGTGTCGGCGTCGAACGGCCGCGCGGTGAAGAGAAACAAGCTGTCGACCGCCGGGTTGCTCTCCGACGTCACCTTGCCGAAGGCGTCATAGACCAGGTGGTTGACCACGGTCGTGGTCCCCGTCTGCGGGTCGTACTTGGCAATGTCCCGCACCGTGTTCACGTGATCTGTGAGCGTCCAGGCTACCAAATCGGCCGTGCCGCCGTCAACTTCTTCCTCGGCCAGGATCTGGTCCACCGCCGGGCCCCACAGGTAGCGCTCGCGCAAGTGGCCGATCTGCAAATCCCCCGAGTTGGCCCGCCGGAAGTCCATCACGATGTGGTTGCCGTCGTAGGCGAACAGCCGCCGCTGGTCGGTATGCCCGTCCCCGTCGGCGTCCAGCCACTTGCGGACCCAGCGGTTCTGGTAGTCGTAGGCGTACTCCACCACCCTATCCACCGCCGCGGCGTAGCCGGGGCGGTGTTCGACTTTCACCAGGCGGTTGCGGTGGTCCCAGGTGTACTGGGTGATGTCGGTATCGCCGGCGTCGAGCCGGCCGCTCTGGTTGGCGTCGATGAACCGGTGCGTGCGGTTCCCCTCGGCATCGTACTGGTAGCGGTAGGTGCCGTCGGAGAGGAGCCGGTTGTTGGCACCGGTGGTGTACGCGCTGCCGTTGGCCAGCACCCGGTTGCCGTTGGCGTCGTAGGTGTAGCTTTCGTCGCTTTGGTAGTCGTAGTCGGCGGCGGTCAGTTGCCCGGTGGCGTCGCTGGTATAGTCGGCCGTGCCGTCCACCGAGTTGACGTACTGCGTCATCCGCCCGGCGGCGTCGAAGGACCAGCCGTAGTCGACGAACGTGGTCTGCCCGCGGTAGTGGACGAGGTCCACCAACCGGCCCGTCTGGTCGTAGCCGTAGTCGCTTTGGGCCACAAGCTGGGTGCCGGCCAGGTCGGCGTAGCGGGTGAGGGTATCGAGCTGCCCGGCGGCGTCGTAGGAGAAATCCACTCGTTTTTCGGCCACGTCCCTGCCGCCGGGCTGTTCGCCTTGGGTCAGGCGGATGAGCCGGCCCAGGGGGTCGTAGGTGTAGGCGTTTACGAAGTCGTCGGTGCCGTTGATGCGGGCAGCCAGCCGGGTGCGGCGTCCCGCGGCGTCGTACTCCTGGGTGAAGGTGATGGTGGGCGTCAGGCCGGCCAGCGAGTGGGTGATGGTGATCGCCCGGCCGAGGGCGTCGTACACGAAGGAGTACTCCGCGTCCGGATCGCCGGCCGAGAGCATCTGCCCGGCCGCGTCGTAGGTGAAGGCGATCGTCCGCTGCCGGTTCTGGTCGGCGTCGGCATCCTGCACATTGTTGTACCAGATTTCGGCGGTGTTGCGGCCGAGATTGTCGTACTGGAACTGCCGCACGCGGCCCAGGCGGTCCACCTGGCGGACCAGGTAGCCGGCGGCGTCATAGACGAAGGTCCGGGTGTAACCCAACTGGTTGGTCTCTTCCACCGCGCGGCCGAGCGAGTCGTAAACCCAGGTGGTGGTGTTCTCTTCGGGATCGGTCAGCG
This sequence comes from Thermostilla marina, assembly GCF_054657455.1. Lineage (NCBI taxonomy): Bacteria > Pseudomonadati > Planctomycetota > Planctomycetia > Pirellulales > Thermoguttaceae > Thermostilla > Thermostilla marina. Next base: position 9,346 of record NZ_BAAHYR010000002.1, read on the forward strand.
ACAGGCGGTTGCCGGCGGCGTCGTAGGTGTAGGTGGTGGTGGCGCCATTGGCGTCGGTCTGGGCGGTCAAGCGCCCCAGGTGGTCGTACTGGAACGTGGTGGTGTTGCCCAGGCGGTCGGCCTGGCTGAGGAGGTGCCCGGCGGCGTCGTAGGTGAAGGTGGTCCAGGGGGCCAGGCCCGGGCCTTCGCCATCCGGGTCGGGCTGGGTGATTTTGGTTTGCCGGCCGAGATTGTCATACTCATAGGTCGTGACCTGCCCCAGGGGGTCGATCACCTGGAGGAGCTGCCCGGCGTCGTCATAGACGTACTCGGTCTCCGGGCTGGCCAGCGGGCCTTGCCCGTCGGGATCGGGCTGGATGACTTTCTTCTGCCGTCCGCGGCAGTCGTACTGGTAGCTGGTCACGTTGCCCATAGGGTCGGTGACGCTGGTCAATTGGCCGAGCTTGTCGTAATGGTAAGAGGTTTCGGGAGAGGTGAGGGGCCCTTGCCCGTCGGGGTCGGGGAGGATGACCTTGCTGCGGCGGCCGAGGGCATCGTACTCGTAGGAGGTCGCCCGGCCCAGCGGGTCGATCGTTTGCACCAGTTGCCCGGCGGCGTTGTAGACGTACTGGGTAATCGGGGCGGGTTGCGGGCCGGCGCCGTCGGGATCGGGCTGGATGACCTTCGTCTGCCGGCCGGCGATATCGTACTCATAGCTGGTGGTGTTCCCCAGGGCGTCGATTGTGGCGATCACCCGGCTGGCATCGTCGTAGACGGTTTGCGACAGCGGCGAGACCAGGCGGAGCAGCACCGCGTCGGCCACCACGTTGGCACCGGCGATGGCCGAGTTGTTGGCCAATTGGACGATGAGCGTCGAATCGCTCGCCAGGAAGCTGCCGAGCTTGAAAAAGCCGCGGTCGGCGAACCGGCGTCCTGCACCGGTCTGGGGAGGCTCCTGCGTCTGGTCCACCGTGAAGGTGGCCAGGGGCTGACCGGAGGTGTCGCCTGCGTACACGGCGAAGGGGGCGTCGGTGGCGTTTTGGGGATCGGCCTGCCAGGTCACGTAGACCTCGTACTGCATGCCCAGCATAAGGTGCGCGAAGGTCCAGGTGGCCGTGGCCGTGGGCTGGCCCATGACGGTGCTATGGACCCGCGAGTTTCCCGCGTAACCGGCCTGCCAATCGGCCCAGGTACCGGCAGGCTCGGCGTAGCCGGTGGCGCCGTCATCGATCACTGTTCCATGATAGTTGGCTATCAGCCGATCGGCGTTGTCGTAGGCGTACTCGGTGACGTGGCCCAGGGGGTCGATCACGTGGCTGGTCCGCCCGGCCGCATCGTAGAACTGGCGGGTCACCGGGCTGGCCAAGGGACCTGGGCCGTCGGGGTCGGGCTGGATGGTGCGGACGACCCGGCCGCGGGAATCGTACTCGTACTGCGTCACGTTGCCCAGGGGATCGGTTTCGGCCACCAGGTTGCCGGCGGCATCGTAGGTGTACTGGTACACGGGGCTGGTCAGGGGCCCTTCCTCCCCGTCGGGGTCGGGGAGGATTTTGCGGATGAGCCGGCCCAGGGCATCGTACTGGTACTCGGTGCGGCGGCCGAGTTCGTCCACCTCGGCGGTGCGTTTGCCGCTGGTGGCGTCGTACTCGTACTGGACCGTGGCCTCCAGATCCGTGCCCTGGGCATAGGTGATGCGGGTGATTTGGCCGCGGCTGTTGTACTCGTAGCGGGTGATGGTGCCCAGGGGATCGGTCTCAGTCTCCACCAGGCCGATGAGCGTCCCATCGCTGGCATCGGTATAGGTATAGCGGGTGACCACGTCGTCGGTTTCGCCATTGCCCGGCGAGTCGACTTGGCCGACCACGATCCGGGTCTCCAGGACGAAGCCGGTGGCGGGATCGAGGGTGTAGCGGGTCTCGATGCCCCGTTCGTCGATGTACCGGGTGACGGCATTCCAGGTGTAGTCGTACTCCCAGCGGCGCGTCCCGCCGTCGGGCAGGATCATCGTGATGCGGTTGCCTTTGTGGTCGTATTCGTAAGAGGTCACGGAGGCGGTTAGCGGGCCCTCGCCGTCGGGGTCGGGCTGGATGGCCTGCACCACTTGGCCGGCGGCGTTCCGCACATAGCGGGTGGTTTGTCCCTCGCCGTCCACGGCATCGGTAGCGAAACCCCAGCGGTCGACCTCGGCCGTGGTGGTCACGCCGGCGATGGTGGTCGTGGCCTGCAATTGCCCGAAGTCCCGCAAGGCCGCCGGATTCTCCGGCGTACCCTCGCCGGCCGAGGTATCGACCAGGGCCGCGGCCGGGATGGAGACGTAGAGCTCCTCGGTGCCGTCGGCCCGGATGATCTTTTTCAGGCGGAGGGCATGGTCGTATTCATAAGTCTCTTGCGAGCCGTCCGGGAAGATGATCTTCGAGAGAAGGTTATTGGGTCCCGCGTATTCCAGGGTGGTGACCGGCGCGGGCAGGGGGCCATCGCCGTCCGGGTCGGGCTTGATGATCTGGGTAATCCGCCCGGCTGCATCGTGGGTGTAGGTGGACACGACGCCGTCGGGCCGGGTCAGTTGGCTGAGCCACCCGGTAACGGGGTCATACGTGAAGGTGGTCGCACCCTCTGCTTCCACGACTCCCACCAGGCGGTTCCCCGCGTCGTAGTTGTAGGTCGTGGGATTGCCGGCCGGGTCGATGGTATTGAGGATCAGCCCGCTGGGGGCGAAGTGATCGGCGGTGCCGTCCTTGGCGGTGAGGGTGAAGCCGGTGGACCAGTTGCCGGTGAGGGTGTAGGCGCTGGTGTCGGCGGAGGTCTGGGGAATCCAGCCCCCGGCACCGTCGGGGACGAACCGCTGGATGCCGCGGCGGAGCAGGAGCACGTCCCCGCCGTCGGGGATCAGGCGGGCCACGCCGAAGGCGAACCACCCCGGCGCCATGTAGCTGGGCAAGGTGTTGATGACGTTCTGGGTGCCGGTGAGGGTGATCGTCCGCGTGCTCTGGTCGGAATAGTGCTGGATGAGCTGCACGGTCCAGTCGTAGGCCCCGGTGGGAAGTCCGCCCACATCCACGGGAAAGGCAAAGGCGTAAGAGGCGCGGGCACTGGCAGCGGAGGCATCGAACCAGATCGTGGTATTGGGCGTGGTGTTGCCGAACTGTGCCAGCCGGGCCTCCACCCGCTGGAGGGTCGCCCCGCCGTTGGTAAGCTCCAGCGGGCTGGTGGCGATCACCGTCTCGCGCCCCGAGGCCAGGTGGGCGTAGTAGGTCAGCGGGGTCCCGGCATTGTTCACCCCAAGGGCGCCGGTCGGGCCACTGGTGTCCGTGGAAACGCTTAGACAACTCGCGTCGCGGTCGCAGCAGCCGACGCAGGGCCTCGGATCGAACGCCGGTTCCTCGACCTCGATCGTGGCCGTATCGTACTCCTGGTCCACGTTCCAGCCGGTGATCGTCCCTACGACGGTCTCGTAGGGGTCGGATTCGTTGCGATAGCCGTCGTACCAGGGGACGAAGGTCACGAGGTAACTTTTCTGGCCGGCGGGTATCGAGAGGGCGGCGGAGCCGACGATCACGGTCATGTTTTCGTCGTGCAGGAACCCGTCGGCATCCACGACGTAGTCGCGGGGGCCGGGATCATCGTCCCAATGGGAGTCATCGTCTAGGGTGGCCGTGCCGTCGGCCGAGAAGGCAACCGAGACGTTCTCGAAGTTCTGGTTGCCGTCCAAGAGCCGGATCAGAAACCCCCCGGCCGAAGCACCAGGCATTTCCGATTCCAGACCCGATGTGGGCTCGGGGAGCGGTTTTTTCGGTTCCACGGCGTTGCCGTTGCCGGCCCGCTCGATGACCCAGTCGTTGTCGTGCAGGTCCACCACGTCCGAGCGGTTGCCGAACGGGTAGCTGGCAGGCATCCATCCCAGGGCCTGGTTGGCGCTGAGATAAAGGGCCACGGTCTCCTTGACCTCGGCGCTGTGGTCGTCGATCACGGCCACGTCGAAGGGGATCTCCGTAGTCTCTCCCGAAAAAGTCACATACCCGGTGGAGGAGTACTCGCATCCCTGCCATTCCGCGCCCGGCAGGGGCTCATAATCGTAGCCCTGCCGGGCCGTGCCGCCGATATCGAACCAGGCGCGGATCGCATAGGTCGTATCCATCGATTCCCCAGGGGGGCCGGCCCGGCGGACGACGAACTTGCCGAAATTCGTGGGCTCCGCGGCCACGTTGTCCGTGGCCACCAGGGAGATCGTCCACTCGTCGTCGTCCTCGATGGTCACGGTGGCCTCGCTCGGCGAACCGATGGTCACCGGATACGTGCCACAGCACTGGCTGGTGGTATACCACCCGCCGGTCAGCCGTACCGTCAACTCTTCATTGCCCTCGAACCAGGCGTCGTTTTCGATCGTGATCGTGGCCGACTGGCTGCCGTTCCCATAAAACTGGATGTAACCGTAAGGGAGGAAGCCCGAGGCCTGATAGTCGCAGGAATCGGCCGTACCGGTGATCTGGAAGGTGACCACGCCATAGGCGATGTTGGACGGACAGTCGCTGATGGTGATCGTGAACGTGGAAACCCCCTCTTGCCGCTCCACCTGGAGGGCTTGGTCCACGCTGATCGTGGCCGTTACCGAAAGCAATTCCCTCTTCTCCAGCGGCTCGAGGCGGAGCGGGCGGTGGCATGTGGAGCATCCCGTGCCTTTGCAGCGGCTGCGGAACCGGTGGACCGTGCGATTCCAAAGACTCCGAACGGGCAACGGCAACGATGCCATGGTCGGGCTCCTTTTCTCCATTCTTGGCCGGCATGGCCGGCTTGTCTGCGACCCGAAAAAACCGTCGGCGCGACAACCGAGCGCGTTACGGGGCTTCCTCGATCGCCCGCCGGAAGAACGCCTCGAATTCGCGCAGCACCTGCTCGTCCTCATACAGGACACCGCAGCGCTGGAGAATCTTTTCTCGCATGGCCTGGCGGAAGTCGCCGTCCCGCCCCAAGCGGACCGCCAAGGCCACGTATTGCTGTTCGTCGCCGGCCACCAGGTCCTCGACGCCCATCCGCCCATACAGGCCCGCCGCGTACCGTTGCACCATGTACGGACCAGGCAGCGTGACGATCGGCACCCCCAGGGCAAACGCGTCGTAACCGGTCAGCGACGCGCTGTAGCAGGGGGCATCAAGGACCGCGTCCGTCAGACGCAGCAGGCGGTAGTAATCCCGCGGCGGCTGGCTGGGCAAAAAGAGGACCCTCCGCAGAAGCGACTCGCCCAACGTCCGCTGCCAGCGGGCCTTCAAGCGGGCCACCGTGGCCGGGCGGCTCCCCTCCAAGACCACCAGGTGCCCGCTGGGGTCTTCCTCCAGAATCCGCCGCAATAGGCGATCGAAGTCCGGATGGAACTTGGCCAGCCGGTGGGGGCAGAAGTAGATCGCCCCGTGGGCCGGCAAGCCGAAATCCTCCCGCTTGGAAGGCGGGGGCAGGGCCGGCCGCGGCTGCCAGGCGGTGGTCCCTTCGAACGGGAGCAGCCGTTCCGTATAGTCTTCCTGGGCCTGTGGCCCGCGTTCGAACAACCGCGAGGAAAGAAAATAGTCGATGTTCACGATTCCCGTCGTGCCGTGCTGGCCGAAGCCGATGCACTGCACGGGAGCCAGCGGCAGAAACGGCAGGAAGTAGTTGACGATATCCGTGCCCGCCTGCCAGTGCAGGAGAATGTCGCACTCGGCCCCGCGGATGGCCCGGAAAGCGCTTTCCATCTCATGCGGGAATCCGATCCAGAGGACGTCCCCGGCGCGCACCGCCCGGCGGCATTCGCGCAGCGCAGCGGACGATACCAAGCCGACCACCTCGAACCGGCGGCGGTCCAGCCGCTCCATGATCCCGCCGAAGCCCCGCAGGAAACCCCCGTGATGCCCATAGGTGGCCAAGAAGCCCACGCGGATTCTCGCCCGCCGCGGGCCCCGGGTGGGTAACTGCTTGGGAAAGGCCGGGGCAAAGAGGCGGGCGAACTTCTCCCGCAGGCGGCGGTTGCACACCCCGTGGTGATAAAGGTGAAACGACGGCACAAAGCCGTCACGGAAGGCGCGCCGCCAGTCCAGCGGGGGCGATTCGGCCAAGGCCTCGTCGAGTCGCCGTTCCAGCTCCGCGCGATACTGAAGAATGGCCTCGGCGGAGTCGAACACGGTCGGGCAGAGGCTCAGCTCGCGAAGTCGCCAGATCGGCTTGTCCGGTCGCAGGCCGGCGGCGGTTCGAAACTCCTCCCGCGCTCGCTCCTCCTCTCCCAGGTCATTGTAGACCAGTCCCAGGTTCAGGTGCGCGTCGGCCGAGTCGGGCCGCGCAGCGATCACGCGGCGAAACGCCTCGGCCGCTTCCGCGAAGCGTTTGGCTCCGCAGTAGATCTCGCCCAGTTGCGTGAGCGTTTCCACTTGCTGCGGGGCCGCCGCCAAGCTGTCGTGGCAGAGCCGCACCGCCTCCTCGGTTTCGCCTTTGGCGTGGGCGACGCGGGCCAGGTGCCGCAGGGCGTCGGCGTGCCGCGGGGCAAGCCGTAGCGCATGACGGAGGCAGCTTTCCGCCTCCTCCCACTCCCCTTGTTCCAAGTGGATCAACCCAAGGTTCGACCAGGCGTCCGCATACTCGGGCCGAAGGGCGATTGCCCTCCCAAAGGCCGCCCGTGCCTCGGCCGGCCGTCCCATCTTCTTGAGCACTGCCCCATAGTTGTTCCAGTAGACCGCCTTCGTGCCGCAAAACCGCAGACTCCGCTCGATCAGCTCCAGGGCCGCAGTGTGGTCCCCGCGCGCTGAATAGATCAGACCGAGAAAGTGCAAGGCCCCGGCGTGGTCCGGCTGCGCAGCCAGGATATCGCGGTAGATGTTTTCGGCCGTCTGGAAATCGCCCGCCCGATGGGCCGCCAAGCCCTGCTGAAAAGCAACCGCCACGGCGTGAGCCGCCGTTCGTTCCACCGGCGGCCCGCCGCGGCTCTCGTGTGCCGTCAGCTCGGGTACGCTCCCCATCGTTCCCGTCTCCAGGTTTTGGCGCAGGTCGCAGGCGAGAAGACTTACCCTGGGCGTCGTAGGTGCCGGACTACAAGGCTCAGGAAGATCCAGCGCCGCACCGGCCGCATGCGGAGATTCCCGGATGGCAGCCATTATGCTATACGTGTGTGTGTTGTCAAGTACCCCCTCCAAGATTTTTTCGCCTACCGGCTCACATCCCTCGTGCCGGCCGGTCGGCAGTGGGGGATGATACCCAACCAGAGCTGACATTTTGACGGGCATCTGTCACGGGGTTGTGCGGATTGCCCCCTACGCTTTGGAGACAAGCGAATCGGCGGGGTAGCGGGAATGGATGGACGACGGTCGCCCAGATGCTTCGGCCGACGTGAGCAGAACGCCTGCGGAATCCTGCGAGCGGCCGCCTCGTGGGCTGTATTCACGAGGCCGGTGCCCGGGGCGGTGTTGCTGTCAACGCCAATTCATCCCAGGGCGCCGACCATCGCGGCGTGACGGAGGAGATGCGTGCGATGGTCTCTTCGCCTCGGCGCTGGTAGCCGTCCTTGCCGAGGGCCGAAATGTGCCGGGCATTCGGGTAGGTGTGCCAGCGGTAGATGTAGCTGGGCAATGAGCAGGGAGCCTGGGGCATGGGGCAGGCAGAGAGGCGGAGCGGTTCGGAGGAGAGGACTTGGCTTGGTGAATCGCTGCGGATACCGGCACGCTTGAACCGTTCGGCCAACGCCTGGTCCTGACCGGATTGCATGGCCGGGTAGCCGCAGACGGAGAGGAAGGCCTCCCGAGTAAAACCCCAGGAGCCGTGGAAGAGGCCGCCGCTCGGCTTGCATTCCAAATAGGTGCGGCGGTCGATCCAGACCTCCGCGGGCCGCGACCAGGAGATACCGGCAGAAAAGACCTGCGCCATCGCCTCCAGGTGCCAAGGCAAATAGATGTCATCATCGTCCCAGACGGCGTAGGCGTCCACGTCGGGCGAGGCCAAGGCGGCCGTGGCGTTCCGCTTCTC